>NZ_VPCT01000019.1:0-40930 GCF_013418055.1 Acinetobacter sp. YH12208 | reverse complement strand
TTGATACTGTTATTAAAGTCGTAAAAGCACTGAATTTACGCTTAGCAATTTAAAAAAAACTAGTAAAAAAGGGAGCTTTAAGCTCCCTTTTTCAACTTCGTATAACGTGTATTATGTTAATTTTAGAGAAACTAAACTGATTCAGATTTAAAAAATAAACTCTATTAAAGAGAAAAAATAATGCAGCACAAAGTAATGGTCTCTTTATGTTTGGTTTTTCTTATAGGATGTACACCTAAAGAAAAATCATATATTCCTCAGGAAGGAGATCTAGTGACATGGAAACAGAATCCACAATTGATAGTTAAAGCGAAACTTGGACTGAGACGAGAACATATACCTGATCAATTTGATTATGAGTTTTATAGACCTGCACGAGAACACTATTTAGGTCAATTTCCAATTGATTATACACCTGAAAAATTTGAACCTATTGCACAACAAGAAGCTGACAGTTTGCCGATGCCTGATTCGAATCGACAATTACAGTTTGATTTAAAATTAAGCAATTTAGATTTTCAAGCAACAGATGGCTATTTACCTGATCATGATGACCAAGTGAGAGTCAGGATCGAAGGTCTTACCATAGATATGCGAGCTGAGAAATTAGACACATATAAGACATTTTTACAAAGGAAAGAATTTTTTAAGAAAAATTCAAAATTTGAAAAATATGGTCTGACTTGTTACCCAAAAAAAGTGGCTGATAATTTCTATGGTTGTTATGGGAAATCCAAAGAACAGGATGTTGCTGGTGTTTTATTGGATGTAGTTGCTTTAGAAAATACGGTAGATAATCGATTTGTTCAAATTAGAGGAGAGAGTTATGAGCCCAATAAATATGGCGGTATATGGGTTCAGTGGGAAACGAATTTAAATAATTGGGACAAATGGCAAGAGATAGATAGTGCAATTTGGCGCTTATTAGGTACATGGAACTCTGCTCCATCACCTCAAAAACTAACTAAATAGTTCCCCATTTAACATAATGGGCGTTATACGAAACGCCTTTTTAAATAGTATTATTTATCAAATAGTTAACTCAATAAATCCAAAACCCCAAAGATCAAAAAACAGACGTTTTAACAACTCGTGTGTTTTTTAAGCAACTTTGTAATCTTTCGCCAATAAAATCGTCTAAAAAACACTCAATTTCGGGGTTTTTTAAATTTTATCAATGCTTGAATCCTTAAAACTATCCCCAATTGCTGGGGATAAAATTTAGGCTATTTTGTACGCTTAGGCTCACATCAATCTCGGCCCTTTGCTGCTATGCGGCATACTGGAATTTTCCTATGATCAAGTCATCAGGAACAGGATGTTCCATAACATAAAACAAAAATTATAAGTTATTGCACATGGACCAGAGGGTACAACAGCACAATCAGCAACGATAAAAAACCCCGGCAGGATGCTGGGGTTTTTTATTATTTAGATTTCTTAAATCAGCGTCGGGTGTGCCGTCCAGGATACGAATTAAAGTCGCTTAAAATAACGTCAATAAATATTGAAAAAGTCATAAAATGTGATATGTTTCACACTCTATTTTTTAGTAGTAAAATTTTTTTATGAAACTATTAAAAAATAACAGCAAGTTTTTAAAAAAACCATCTGTTTCATTATTAATAGGCCCTTATATGAAAAACTTTATCACTACAGCATTATTGCTTTCTTCTGGCGTATTTATAGCAGGACAGACGAATGCTTCTACTAAAGCTGCGGATACAACCTTCCAAGTTAAAATTGAAGTTGTATCAACATGTGCGATCAGTGCTACAGATATCGATTTTGATAAAGTAAATAGTGGTATCGCAGCAACAGATAAAACAGGTAATCTAAATGTAACCTGTACCAGTCAGACACCCTACAGCGTTGGTTTATCTAGTAGTGGAAAAATGACTCATACGACTGACCCTACGTCTAGCATTGCTTATCAATTATTTAAAGCATCCAGTGATACAGCAGAGTGGGACAACGACAATAATCGATATTCTGCAACTGGTTCAGGTAGTGTACAGACTATCCCGGTAGTTGCTAAATTATCTGGCTCTACAAATGTACGCGCTGGTAACTATGCAGATACCGTCACAGCCACAGTAACTTATTAATTTTTATTATCGTAAAGAGTCCACATGAAAAAGCCAGCCAAATTCTCTCATGTATTCCACATTTGTGGTGCAGGAATCTTGGCAGCTAGTATTTTTATAACACAGGCGCATGCTGCCAGTTTGCAAGTTGCGCCTATTTTATTAGAATTTTCACCGCAAGAAAAAGTCAAAGAACTTTGGTTGACCAATACAGGTAATGAGAGTATTCGTGCACAAGTACGAGTGAACGCTTGGACACAAAGCAATCAACAAGATATTTTAACAAACTCCAAAGATCTAATTGCTAGTCCTATGGTCATTAGCATTCCTGCCGGACAACGGCAATTGGTTCGATTGATCCGCAATACTCAAATAGCAAGTACGACTGAACAAGCTTATCGCCTCATCGTGGATGAATTACCTAACTCCCAGACTAATGTACAAAGTGGTCTACAATTGTTACTCAAATATTCCATTCCTGTTTTTTTAAAAGTATCGGACATTAATGATACAGATCAAGGCATAACATCCCTGCAAGGTATGAGCTTTAAATATAATAAGCAAACACTAACAATCAACAATCAGTCTGGTCATTATAAGCGCTTTAGTCAGTTTGCCTACATGGATGCGCAAGGCAAAAAAATACCAATTCAAATGGGATTGATGGGTTATGTACTTAGTGGGAAAAGCATGCAATGGAAAATTCCAAATAATATAAATGTTACGCGTGGTGGAAAGTTTATAGCTGTAGTTAATATGGATCTTCGTGAACAAACTCTACCATTATCTCCCTAATACAAAATAAGCTTTAGGGATAGGGAGTTTCTGATCATTGAATGTTCGAGCAAGCAATTTTATACTTGCAGGAATGATGCTGGTCACAGCACCGACAACATTTGCAGAACAATACTCATCCAATATAGCCAGTGCGATTCAACAGGAATTGTATTTGGATGTAGAAGTAAATCAGTCTACACAGATTCAAATTGGTCATTTTTTACAACAAGATCAGCAACTCTATATTGATGTAGCTTCCTTAAAAAATTTCGCCATTACTACCGAGATAGAACCAATCATAATTGATCAGGTATCCTATATCGCACTTGATCAGATTGAAGGGCTAAGCTATAAATATGACGACCTCAATCAAAAAATCTCAATCCAAGTACCTATTACACTGTTAAGCAGTCAACATCAATATGGCTATCAGCATCTGCCTGCTGCAAAAGTTAATCCATTGCATGAAAAAACAGGTGTCTTACTCAATTACACTGCTTTTGCTCAGCAGTATGAGAATATATTTTCTTTAAATGGTTGGAATGAATTTCGTGTTTTTGGGCTATTTGGTGGGGTATTCAGCCTTTCTGGTAACTACCAATATCAAGATAATGCCTTTATAAATCATCATATACTGGATACATATTGGGAAAAAGATATCCCAGAAAAATTGCTTAGACTACGTTTAGGTGATGCACAAAGTAATGCACTATCATGGACACGCTCTACTCGATTGAGTGGTCTTAGCTTGTCGAAAAATTTCGCTTTACAACCCTATACCGTGACGACCCCCTTAATGAGTTTTAAAGGCCAGGTAGCATTGCCTTCACAAGTAGATTTAATAATTAATGGTATTAAGCAGTTTTCAGAAAATATAGTACCTGGGCAATTTGATATTCAATCAGTACCGAGTATTACAGGTGCAGGCAATGCACAAATGGTCATTACAGATATTAATGGCCAACAGCAAGTACTGAGTATTCCCTTATATGGTACAAATAACCTACTCGCACAAGGCTTAAATGACTGGTCTTTTAATGTAGGTTATCCAAAGTTAAATTATGGCTTATCTTCATTTGATTATGCACAAGATCCTGCATTTAGTGGGAGCTATCGTTATGGAATATTAAATAAACTTACTCTGGAAACACATACTGAATTGACCGATCAATTGCAACAGGTAGGACTAGGCACACTCTATCAATTAGGCAAACGTGCAGGGCAGCTTAATCTCTCTTATGCTTATAGTCGTACACCTGAGCAACATGGACAATTATTAGGCCTAGGTTATAGCTGGAACTCTACATTAATAAGTTTAAATTATAATGGACTACGACAGTTTGGTGAGTTTAATGACATTGCCAGCTTGAATGATGCGGCATTTGCCAGTAAATCAGACCAATTTTATATAGGTTTTAATACTAAAATTGGTCAGTTGGGAAGTAGCTATATCCAGCAAAAATACACAGAGCAAGAGAGTAAGTTTGTATTGCTGAACTGGTCTTATATCTTGCCGCGACGTATGAACATGAATTTAGGTTATAGTCATGATTTAATTAATAAAAAAGATAGTTATTATCTATCACTTAATATCCCTTGGGCGCAACGCAACTCAGCCACAGCATCAATACAGCGTAGTCATGATAACCAACAGTTTGGTCTCAATATAATGCATGCGCTAAATCAAGATCAGGGAGGGATGGGATGGCAAGCCATGGCCAATCGTACAGATCAATACTCACAGTTTCAGGGGCAGATCGACTATCTCGGTCGCTATGGGTTAGCACAATTAAATGTGCAACATACAGCATCAGACCAACAAAATAATACCAGCGCTTTTGCCTCAGTCAACGGAGGTTTAGTTATTCTAAAAGATGTGATACTCCCCACACGTTTGAGTAACGGTTCATTTGCTATTGTCTCAACAGATAATATTGCTAGCGTACCGGTGCGTATGGAGAATCGTTTGATTGGTAAAACTAATCAGAAAGGATATTTGCTATTGGATCGTCTAAATCCATATCAGCATAATAGTGTAGCAGTTGATACCCTAAACCTACCAATAAATTTAAAAATAGAAACCACACAGCAAGATGTTGTACCTCGTCAGGCAAGTGGTGTATTCGTTCGTTTTCCAATGTATCAAGTGAAATCCGTGCAATTACAGGCAGTCGATGATCAGGGAGAGAATCTCGCAGTGGGTAAATCGGTTTGGGATATTCAACCATCAATACAGCAGCCTTCTAAAACCATTGTAGCTCATGATGGTATTGTATATTTAGATGATGTGAAAAATAATAAATTATATATTGGCGATGAGCTTAAGCAATGCCAAGTGAATCTTCCTGAAGTTTCCACTCTTGAAGGTTTTAGCGATTTAGGAAGGGTGGTATGTCAATAACTCATCAATTTAACCGAATCAAAGCTTATGGCCTCATCAAGCGTTTAGCTTGTATGAGCTTATTGTTTTTAGCTTATAGCATATGCTCTTCATCTGCTTATGCAGAGAGTTGCTGGGTAAGTGGAGGTAATTTAAGCCTAGGCACAGCGAACATTCAAGGCTCGATGACAGCTTCTACGGATATTACCGTAACATGTAATTCAAACTGGAGTCAGCCCGTGACATATAAGATATGTATGGTAGTTGATAGTATAGATCCAGCGGCTAAAGATCCTCGCACAATGATTAACTATGATAACTATCCTGCTTCCTTATTAAATTATAACTTATATTATGATGTCGCACGAACACGCAAGATACCAAACTCAGACGCTAAAAACACAGCTCAGTGCCAGTCTGTTCAAGTAGGTGCTAATACAGGAAATCCAAGTACATTAGTCAAAATATATGGTCAAGTTCTTGCAGGACAAAATGTACCTGCTGGCTCCTATAAAACCAATAGTACTTCTATAAAGCTATACTATGCTTATCGCTATGGCTTAGAAACACCTTCAGATTTAGAAGCTCTAGCTAGTCAAAATAGCTCAACTAACAATATAGTCGTCAATTCTAACTATGAAAATAGCTGTTTGATTTTATCTGCATCAGATATAGATTTTGGTTCAGTGGAGCTATTGAATAATACTTTATATCGTTCAGGGACTATTCAATTAGCATGTCCAATGGGTACCAATATGAAGGTAAGTTTAAATAATGGTCTAAATCCATTGGGCTCACAAAGACGTATGAAAAATTCTTTAGGAAGTTATATTCAATACGGTTTATATCAGGATCCAAGTCACTCGAACATTTGGCAGGCGGATACTTCATATTCTATAACCCACCAGACTATCCCTGTTTATGCGATGGTCCCATCGCAAAGCATTAGCAGTATAGGGAAATATTCCGATACCATTACTGTGACTTTAACTTATTAGAAAACTCTATATTTAATAGGTAATCGTAGCAGTAACTGTATCTATATATTGACCGGCAGGAACGTTAGTATCAGGCACTTTCCCCCAAATGGTAATATTTTGAGTTTGTCCTGTACCGTGTTGTGAAAAAAGATTTTCAGAGCTGTTTCCCCATTCTTTGCTCATAGATGCATCTTGATAAAGTCGATATGAAAGCTTCAAGGAAGCATCCTGAGTATTCTTTAGTGTACCATCACTATTTAGTGAAATATTGTAAGGCGTACCATTGGTACACGAGACATTTAGACTACCCGTTGCCTGGATATTTTGGGTATTACGAGAAATCGTACCAAAATCTATATTAGAAGTAGAACCTGTGCCGATATCACAAATTTCATTGACTTTTATTTTGACCTGAAACTGTGTGGACTGCCGGTCACTCATGGTATAAGCAGAGACTGAAACTACAGCTAGAATTACAAATGAATATTTAAAAATTTTCATTGAATGTGCCTATATCCAATATAGATAATTATATTAATCTGAATTGTCGAGAGTAAAAAGCTAACTATTTAAAGTAATAGTCTGGATTACGCACTAAATTTCATGATTCTAATCATATTATTCGATTTTACTCAACTATGCTGCCATCTAGTAAACAATTCAAAAATAAAAGGGCAAACAGGCTAGATTTAACATAAAAACTCTTATGCGAAATCCCATTTCAAGTACCTAATTCTATTTCTATCATAGTATAAATTTAAAGCACAAAAAAGGACGCCGCAGCGTCCTTCTTTATTTTCATTCGATCAATCAAACAAACGATCAAAGAATGATTTTTTCTTTGGTGATGATTTACTGTCTTCACCATCCATAGTTTCTTGCAGCTCTTTCAACAGTTCACGTTGACGTGCACTTAAATTCACTGGAGTTTCCACTACAATACGGCACAGCAAATCACCTTGCATGCTGGTACGTACCGGTTTAACACCTTTGCCACGTAAGCGGAACAGTTTACCCGTTTGCGTTCCTTCAGGAATTTTCAGGCTTACGCGACCGTCTAGAGTCGGAATCTGAACCTCCTTACCTAAGGCTGCATCGGCGATTGAAACCGGCACATCCATATACAGGTCAGCACCATCACGCTGGAAGATTTCGTGCTCACGCACCACTACTTCGACGTACAAATCACCTGACTGACCATCACGAATCGCTTCACCTTTACCGGTCAAGCGTACGCGGTCGCCATTATCCACACCCGCAGGAATAGTAACTTCTAGCGTTTGCTGACGATCCGACACACCTGAACCATGACATTTATTACATGGGTTCTTGATGATCTTGCCCTGACCGCGACAGGTACTACAAGTTTGCTGCACCGAGAAGAAACCTTGCTGCATACGCACTTGACCGGCACCATGGCAGGTACGGCAGGTTTCTACATCATTTGGATTTTTTGAGCCTTTACCATCACAGGCATCACATGGTGCCGGTGCAGTAAAAGTAATGGTTTTCTTGACGCCTTTGACCGCTTCTTCCAGGGTCAATTCCATCACATAGCGTAAGTCCGAACCACGGCGTGCACGTTGCTGGCCACGACCACCGCCGCCACCGAAAGCACCACCGAAAATATCACCGAACTGGCTGAAAATGTCTTCTGCGCTGAAACCACCACCGAAGCCGCCACCGCCGCCCATACCCCCTTCAAAGGCCTGATGGCCCATACGGTCGTACATGCTGCGCTTTTCACCATCAGACAGCACTTCATAGGCTTCTGCTGCTTCTTTAAATTTATCTTCAGCTTCAGCATTGTCCGGGTTACGGTCTGGATGATATTTCATCGCCAACTTACGGTAGGCTTTTTTGATTTCATCATCACTAGCGGTTTTAGCGACGCCCAAAACCTCATAATAATCACGTTTAGCCATGTCTGGCGATGCTCCTCACGGAATTTTGTTTAATATTCAACTGAGGTCTGAAATTGGGGTCAAACCTGATTTTACAAGGGGAAATATGAAAAAAATTATATGCTTTAGAACACAGCTTTATTTTGAGAGAATTTATGCAGGCCTTTAAACCAGGCATTGAGCAGGAAAATAAAGGCAATAAAGCTGAAAATCACCCCGGTCACGACACAGGCTTTGACCCATAACTGGCTGTCCCAGGCAAAGAAAAACAGCGGAATAAACCACAGCGCAGCAAAGAGCGCCAAAATGGTATAAATCACGATATTTCGCATGATCCACAAGGCCTGCGCCTGTAACCAGACTTCGGCATAATCGACTTGTGTCACTTTACGGGCCAACCAGTAGGCAAAAAGTCCACTAAATAGCGTAAATAAGGCCAAAAACATGAAGACATAAGCCATCGCTACGGAACGTCGCATCTTGGTTAATGTAGTTTGAGTCATGTTGGTTTAACCTCATTACCGGATTGGCAGTTCGGCCAATGCAGTAGTTACTTATTTTTTTAAATTATAAAAATCTCAGGTGCTACTATATTGAAAATTTCCAAATTTCGCACCTGAAATTATGACAAATTTAAACAGAATTTAAACTTTTTTTCACTTTAAACCACTGTGCATATAGTGCAGGCAGGAAAAACAGGGTCAATAATGTTGCCACAATCAAACCACCCATAATCGCCACCGCCATTGGCCCGAAAAAAATACTGCGGGACAAGGGAATCATGGCTAAAACAGCGGCCAATGCGGTCAAGACAATCGGGCGACAACGGCGGACTGTGGCATTGATAATGGCATCCCATGGGGATTCTCCGGCCTGAATATCCTGCTCGATCTGGTCAATCAGAATCAGGGAATTTCGCATGATCATTCCAGAGAGCGCAATTGTCCCGAGCATGGCCACAAAACCGAAAGGTTTATTGAAAAGTAACAGGAATAACACCACCCCGATAATGCCTAAAGGTGCGGTCAGGAATACAATAAAGGCCCGTGAGATGCTCTTGAGCTGAATCATTAACAGGGTCATCACCACCGCCAGGAATAAAGGCATGCCAGCATTGACCGAGTTCTGGCCACGCGCGGATTCTTCGACCGTACCGCCGACTTCCAGCAGATAGCCATTCGGCAACTCAGCTCGAAGTTGGTGCAGTGAATCGTGTAATTCATTCACCACAGTGGCCGGCTGTAAGGCCGTGCGAATATCGGCACGCACAGTGATGGTCGGTAAACGATTCCGATGCCAGATCAAGCCTTCTTCAAAGCTATATTCAATGTTGGCAAGCTGTGCCAACGGTACCGAAGTACCACGTGACGTCGGTATCGCCAGACTGCTTAAAGAAGCGACATCAACGCGTTCAGCCTGCGCACCACGTAAACGGATTTCAATCAGTTCACGCTTTTCCCGATACTGATCAATGCCGGCCCCCAAAATCGAGCTGTTCAGCACATTGGCCAGCTCACTGCTAGTCACGCCCAACTGACGGGCACGATCCTGATCGATCTCCAGTTTGATGACTTTGCTCGGCTCACCCCAGTCTAGATGTACATTGGTGGTATTCGGATTATCGCCCACGGTTGCGGCGACTTTCTGCGCCCATTCACGAACCAGTCCCAGATCTTCACCAGAGACCCGGAACTGCAATGGATAACCGACTGGAGGGCCATTTTCCAGCAGGGACACCCGGGTACGGACTTCCGGTAATAACAGCCGAATCTGGTCACTCAAGGATTGACGGATTTCGTTACGATCTTCCAAAGAGGATGCCAGCACCACAAACTGGGCAAAACTGGTTTGCGGCAGCTGCTGATCCAGCGGTAAATAGAAACGCGGAGAACCAATTCCGACATAGGCCACATAGTTATCAATGCCCTGCTGTTTCGACAAAAAGGCTTCAACTTTTTTCACCGCAGCTTCGGTGGCTTTCAGAGAGGCGCCTTCTTCGAGCTTGAGATCCACCAGAATTTCAGCCCGATTCGAGGGCGGGAAAAATTGCTGTGGCACCAGCTTAAACATTAAAATGGAGAGAATAAAAATTCCTACCGTTGCTGTAATCACGGTCTTACGATAGGTCACACAGGTATTTACCCAACGGCGAAAACCTTGATAAAACCGGGTTTGATAAGGATCATGCTGTTCGCCGGCATGATGCACGACCGGCTGAGGTTCGGGCTGCTTGCGCAAACGCGCCCAAAGGCGCTGATACCACGGCGCTTTTTGTATCAAGTCTTTGTTGAAATTGGGCAGCAGTTTATCGCCCAGATAAGGCACAAATAACACCGCGGCAATCCAGGACATCAGCAGTGCAATCGTGACCACCTGAAAAATAGAACGGGTATATTCACCGGTACTCGATGCTGCTGTGGCAATCGGTAAAAATCCGGCGGCGGTAATCAGGGTGCCGGTCAGCATTGGAAAGGCGGTGGTTTTCCAGGTAAAGCCTGCTGCTTCAAGCCGGCTATAGCCCTGCTCCATTTTAATCGCCATCATTTCAATGGCAATAATCGCATCATCGACCAGAAGACCGAGTGCCAGAATCAGGGCACCCAAGGAAATTTTATGCAGGCCGACATCAAATAAATGCATGCCGGCAAAGGTCATTGCCAATACTAGCGGAATCGAAAAGGCCACCACCAGTCCGGTACGAAAACCCAGCGAGAAGAAACTGACCAGCAGCACAATAATTACTGCCTCTGCCAGCACTTTCATAAATTCATTAATGCTGCGTTCGACTGCCACTGGCTGATCGGAGACTTTTTGCAGCTCCATGCCAAGGGGCAAGGTTTTTTGCAGACGGGCAAATTCCTGTTCCAGATGTTTGCCCAGTGCCAGAATATCGCCGCCTTTGCGCATGGACACGGCAATACCAATGCCATTTTCAGCCATAAAACGCATCCGGGGTTGGGCCGGATCACTAAAGCCGCGATAGATCTCAGCGACATCTCCCAGCTGAATGGTTTTGCCATTTATCAAAAGTGGCAGTTGCTGTAATTCTTCAATACTGTTTAAGGCACCGCTGACCCGAACCTGAATCCGGTCTGAGCCGGTTTCAAAAAAACCGGCATGGGTCATGGCATTTTGTTGCTGCAAAGCCTGCTGAATGGCGCTGACTGGAACTCCGAGCTGGATGGCTTTGGTGTTGGAAATCTCAATCCAGATTTTCTGGTCTTGCAGGCCGATTAAATCGACTTTGGCGACATCTTTGACCCGTTGCAGTTGTAACTGCAAACGGTCGGCGTATTCCTTGAGGGTCGCATAATCGAAGTCTTTGCCTTTAAGCACATAGATATTGCCAAAAGTATCGCCAAATTCATCATTGAAGAAGGGGCCTTGTACTCCTTGCGGCAATTCATGCCGGATATCGCTGACTTTCTTGCGGACGTTGTACCAGACATCAGCCACATCTTTCGAAGCCAGCGAGTCTTTGGCAATAAAGGTCACCATGGATTCACCCGGACGCGAATAGGCCATGATGCGGTCATACTGCCCCGTGGTCATCAGTTCCTTTTCAATCCGATCCGTGACCTGTAAGGACACTTCTTTGGCACTGGCACCCGGCCAGTAGGTCTGAATGACCATCACTTTAAAGGTAAAAGGCGGATCTTCACTTTGCGACAGCTGGGAATAGGACACGATGCCAATCAGCCCGAGCAGGATCATAAAATACAGTACTAGGCCCTTATTCTTTAAAGCCCATTCCGACAGGTTAAAGTTCATATTTAACTCCCTGCCTGAACGGTCACAGGACGGTTTTCACGATTAATCGGATTGATTTTTTGCTGGTCACGCAGCAAATGTACGCCGCCAATCACCACATAATCTTCCGCTTTCAGGCCACTGAGTACCGGTACGCTATCGCGACCATAAGCCCCTAAAGTCACCGGGACTTTGTGTACAGTATGATCCGGCTTGACCAGCATCACATAGGCTTGTTGATCTGTGGCTGAGACACTGGACAGCGGTACACTGAGCCTATTGTCCCGGCTGTGCTGAAAAAACACCCGGGCACTTTGTCCGAGCTGGATCTGAGCATTGCCTTCGCGCAGTGAGACTTTGACCCGGAAGGTACGGGACTGATCCGCAGCTGGTGATATTTCACGGACAAAGGCACTAAATTTTTCTTCAGGTTTGGACCATAAAGTCACCGTGGCAGGCTGTCCGACCTTGACCTCTGAAATGGCCTGTTCCGGCACGCCAATCACCACTTCACGCTCACCGGAAATGGCTAACTCATATACCGCTTGCCCGGCTGCGACCACCTGACCCGTTTCGATATTGCGTGCCGTGATCACGCCATTTTTAGTGGCAATCAGCTGGTTATAAGTGGTCTGGTTTTTGGCAGTAGCATAATTGGATTGCGCCTGTTTCAGACTCGACTGTGCAGCTTTATATTGATTATCGATGGCATCATATTGCGAGCGACTCACGGCATTGACCGGTAACAGCTGCTTGAAACGCTGTAGTTCATCCTGAGCAATTTTACTGGCAGACTGCGCGTTTTCCAGCTGGGCACGTGCCGCATTCAGCTGCAACTGGGCATCTTTTACATCCAGTGTGGCCAGCACCTGTCCGACTTTGACTTGGTCCCCGACATCGACGAAGCGCTGGGTCACCTGTCCCGCTACCCGAAAGGCCAGTGCTGTTTGCTGACGCGCCTGCACATCGCCGGCATAACTTTTCAGTTCATGCTGTGAAGTGCTCGGTGTGGTCACCATGACAAAGGGAATTTCCTGTTCTGCGGCGATTGTATCTTTACTGCATCCATTTAAGGTCACACTGCAAAGTATCATCATGCCAGCCAACACGCTGTAAATCCTGCTCATCTTATTCGCTCTTATCTGATCATCTTTTTTCGGGCAAACTATGCTGATATATTGAATTGCTTATTTTTTAATTAATATACCACCCGGTACACTAATTACAACAGAACCCTCAAAGCAATGACCAAGTTGACTTTTTTTGGAAGAAATTGTGCAAATACCTGTAGGACGACCGAAAGATCTGGAGAAACGCCAACGCATCCTGAGCGCGGCCAAAGCGCTATTTTTAGCGCATGGTTATCATGCCTCCAGCATGAACCAGATTGCCCGTGAAGCAGGGGTGAGCAAACTGACGGTGTATAACCATTTCCAGGACAAAGCGACGCTGTTCAGCTGTGCCATTGAAGATACCTGTGAAGCCATTCTGCATGAGCATCCGCAGGTCTTGCAGCCAAGCAGTGACTTTGCTCAGGAATTTTATCGGGCCTGTTTACGCGCTTTGAATATTATTAGCCTGCCTGAAGCCATCAAACTGGACCTATTACTCATGGAGCTGGCCTCGCAGCAAAGCCCGCTGGCAGAGCAGTTTTATCAGGCCTCGCATGCCAAACTGGAGGCGGTCTGGCATGATTTCTTTGCGCTGGCGCAGCACTACCAGTTTATTCAGGTCGATCGACCCGAGAAACAGACCGAACTGATCGTGTCCCTATTGACCGGAACACGTCATCAAAAAATCCTGCTCGGACTTACAGCTCCGCCCTCCAGTACAGAACAGCAGCAGATCATTAGTCAGGCGATTGAGCTGTTTATGCTGAAATATGCCATTGCTGATTAAATTCCTTCTGATCGCTTGAGTGCTGGCGACAGGATACTGGCTAAAATTTGCTAAAAAAACCGCAAAATATCTGCAACTTTTGTCTGTAAAGGACTTGGATTGTCCTACAGTCGCGGTATAGTCAAAGCAAGCATTTAAGGGAATATAAAAATGATTCAACAAATTGATGCACCACTACGCGAAGACGTACGCTTACTGGGTAATTTGCTGGGGGAAACCTTAAAATTACATGCGGGGCAGGATTTGTTTAATCAGATTGAGCAGATTCGTGCTTTATCTAAAGGCGCACGTGATGGACAGGTCGAAGCAGAAAAACAGCTAGAACAATTATTTTTGAGTCTGGAAGATGCGGAAATCCTGCCTCTAACCCGTGCCTTTACCCATTTTTTGAACTTTGCCAATATTGCCGAACAATATCATGTGGTGCGTCGTCGTCGCCAAAGCGAATTCGATGACACGGCAGAATCCCCTAATCCTCTGGTACCGTTATTTGAAAAATTTAAACAGCAGGAGATTTCTGCCGACACGCTGTACCAGCAAATCTGTGAATTAAAAATTGAACTGGTACTGACCGCGCATCCGACAGAAGTCAGCCGCCGCACCCTGATCCAGAAATATGATGGTATCAATAATGCCCTGTCCAAATTCGATCAGCAGAAACTCACGCCGCGTGAACGTCAGGCGGTGTTGGCAGATCTGAAACAGCTGATTAGCTCGGCCTGGCAAACCGATGAAATTCGTCAGCATCGTCCGACCCCGATCGATGAAGCCAAATGGGGCTTTACGACCATTGAACAGACCCTGTGGAATGCAGTCCCGAAATTTATCCGGGAACTAAATGACATGGTCGAACAACAATGCGGCCAGAACCTGCCCTTAAATATTGCACCGGTACGTTTTGCTTCCTGGATGGGTGGTGACCGCGATGGCAACCCGAATGTTACCCATAATGTGACGCAAGAAGTGCTGTGGCTGTCACGCTGGAAAGCTGCCGATCTGTATTTACGCGATATTGAAAACCTGCGCTGGGAACTCTCCATTCAGCAATGTAGTACGGAAATCTCCGAGGCATTGGGTCTGGATCATCCGGAACCCTACCGTGAATATTTACGTGATACCCGTAGCCGCCTGAAAGCGACCCGACACTGGCTGGCAGAAAAATTAAAGGGCAATGATGCCGATGAGAGTTTAGTCATTAAAAGTAAAGATGAGCTATTACAGCCACTATTGACCTGCTATCGCTCCTTAATGGACTGCAATCTGGCCGAAATTGCCAATGGCAGCCTGCTGGACTTTATTTACCGGGTCAACAGCTTTGGGATTGAGTTACTGAAACTGGATATTCGTCAGGAATCAGGACGTCACCGTCAGGCGATCTCGGCGATTACCGAATATTTAGGGCTGGGAAATTTTGACACCTGGACCGAACAGGCACGTCAAAACTTTTTACTGCAAGAATTGCAAAGCAAACGTCCCTTGCTCCCAAAACATCTGAATGAACCAGCCGGCAGTCTGATTCAGCACCCGGATGTACAGGAAGTCTTTGCCACCATGCGCACCCTGGCAGAACAGCCAAGTGAGTCTCTGGGTGCCTATATTATTTCCATGGCGGAATATCCAAGTGATGTGCTGGCGGTATTGCTTCTACAAAAAGAAGCGGGTATCAAGCACGCATTACGAGTGGTACCGCTGTTTGAAACCCTCAAAGATCTGGACGGCGCAGCCGAGACCATGTCGACCCTGTTCAATATGCATTGGTATAAACAGCATATTCAGGGCAAGCATGAAGTGATGATTGGCTATTCGGATTCAGCCAAAGACGCCGGTTTTATGTCGGCCAACTGGGCGCAGTACCGTGCCCAGGAAGAACTGACGACGATTGCCCAGCAACATGGCGTTCAGCTGACCCTGTTCCATGGCCGGGGCGGTTCGATCAGCCGTGGCGGTGCGCCAACCCAGCAAGCCTTGTTCTCACAGCCACCGGGGTCGATTTCAGGCACGATTCGGGTGACTGAACAGGGCGAAATGATCCGCTTTAAATTCGGACTGGAAGAGATTGCCCTGCAGAATCTGGAAATTTATACCGCTGCGACCTTAGAAGCGACCTTGCTCCCGCCACCCGAGCCGAAACAGGAATGGCGCGACTTGATGCATCAAATGACCGAACTCTCGGTTCAGGTCTATCGCCAGACCGTGCGGGAAAACCCGCACTTTGTCAAATACCTGCGCACTGTCACTCCGGAACTTGAACTGCAAATGCTGCCGCTGGGGTCACGGCCGGCGAAACGTAAAGTCAGTGGCGGGATTGAGTCCTTGCGTGCGATTCCGTGGGTATTTGCCTGGACCCAGATTCGTCTGATGTTACCTGCCTGGCTGGGTACCGGTGCCGCGCTGAATAAAGTACTGGATCAGGGGCAACGGGCGGTACTCGATGAGATGCTGGCAGAGTGGCCATATTTTCAGACCCTGATTGATATGCTGGAAATGGTGCTGTCCAAAGCCGATGCACATGTGGCCTTGTACTATGAATCACATCTGACCCAAGATGAAGATCTCAAAGTACTCGGCACAGAGCTGCGCCAGCGTTTGCAGGATGCTGTACAGACCTTACTGACGTTAAAGGGTGAATCCAAATTGCTGAGTAGCAACGGCGTCCTGGATCAATCCATGAAAGTCCGTAAACCGTATTTGTTGCCACTACATTTACTGCAAGCCGAGCTGATGAAACGTCGTCGTCTCTATCTGCAACAGCAGCAAGCTGAAAATACCCCGGTGGATCATGCCCTGATGGTCAGTATTGCCGGAATTGCTGCGGGTTTACGCAATACCGGTTAATCCAAACAGACCGTTTAAAAGCACATCTTCGCGATGTGCTTTTTTATTGAGCAGTCAATAGCCAAGAAATATTTTATTTTATATAGTAAATCAGATTTATTTATACATAGCCCTATTGATTATAAGAAATTAATCTACTGATTTCACTTTAGTTTTAACTCAAAATTCTTTTACCACCCGGTAAAATATTAAATAAAGTCATAGAATTAATTTGAACAAAAATTTTGTTTAAGTGATTAAATCTTCTAAAGAACAAGAGTATGATGTGCACAATTTATCTTTCGAGTGCTCATTTTATGTCCAGTTGGTTTCCCAAATGGCGCCCTTATGAGGGCAGCATCGATGCACGCCCAGTAGGTACCGCAGAGTATTTGCCACCCGTACAAACGGTCGTTTTGGGTGTACAACATGCTTTTGCCATGTTTGGCGCGACTGTACTGGCACCTTTTTTAATGGGCTTTGACCCTAACCTGGCCATTTTAATGTCAGGGATTTGTACCATCCTGTTCTTTCTGATTACCGGTGGCCGGGTTCCAAGTTATTTAGGTTCAAGCTTTGCCTTTATTGGTGTGGTCATCGCGGCAACCGGTTATGCCGGTGGTGGTGGACTCAACCCCAATATTGGCGTCGCAGCCGGCGGTATCATTGCCTGTGGTATCTTCTATGCCCTGATGGGTTTTCTGGTCATGGCGACCGGCACGCGCTGGATTGAAAAGCTGATGCCACCGGTGGTGACCGGTGCCGTAGTGATGATCATTGGTCTAAACCTGGCACCGGTGACGGTAAAAAGCGTGATGGGCAACACCTTTAATATGTGGATGTCTCTGGTTACCGTCATGTGTATGGGCTCAATTGCCGTCTTTACCAAGGGCCTGCTACAACGCCTGCTATTATTGGTGGGGCTGTTATTGGCCTATCTGATCTATTTCGTGCTCAGCAATATTATGGGTTATGGCACTGCGATCAATTTCCTGCCCATTCAGCAAGCCGCCTGGTTCGGGTTACCGACCTTCCACGCACCGACTTTTGAAGTCAATGCCATGTTGATCATTGCACCGATTGCACTGATTTTGGTGGCTGAAAATCTGGGACATATCAAAGCGGTAGGCGCGATGACCGGAGAGAATCTGGATCCGCATATTGGTAAAGCCTTTGTTGCAGATGGTGTTGCAACCACTCTGGCAGGCGGTGTGGGTGCCCCGGGCATGACCACCTACGGTGAAAATATTGGGGTCATGGCCGTAACACGGGTTTATTCGACCATCATTTTTGCAGTGGCTGGTGTCTTTGCGATCTTCCTGGGTTTATCACCCAAGTTTGGGGCGGTGATTCATACCATTCCCACCGCGATTCTGACCGGTGCTTCGATTGTGGTCTTTGGTTTGATTACCATTGCCGGTGCCAAAATCTGGATTGAAAATAAAGTCGATTTCTCGCAAAACAAAAACCTGATGGTGGCTGCAGTGACCATTATTTTAGGTACCGGTGATTTTGCCCTGACATTTGGCAGTTTTAATCTGGGTGGTATTGGTACGGCAACTTTTGCCGCATTAATCCTGAACTGGTTCTTTAGTCTGGCCGATAAAAAATAAAACTCGAAATAAAAGTATTGAGCAGCCGAATGGCTGCTTTTTTTATCTTTGTATTTTGCAACTTTGCGATTAAAGAAATGAAAAGAAGCCCCGCAAGGCTTCTGTTAAAGCACAAGTCTGGTTAAGGGCGAAACTCTTTCAATTCACGTTGAATGAAATAATGAAACATTTCACGATACAGATGTTCAATAAATTCCTGATCGACGCCCTGCTGCTGCGCCAGTGCTCTGACATGTTCTACAATCTGCTCCATACGTTCCGGTGACTGTAAATCGGTTTCAGTTTTTTTAAAACGGGTGGTTTGATCAACATAAAATTGACGCGCAGCGATCAGCTCAACTAAAGCTGTATCAATGGCATCGATCTGTTGACGTGCATGTTCTAATGATTCAGCTTTGATCTTTTCCATGTTTTTTCAGTTCACTTTCAGTTTGATTATTACTCTTATACTTTTCTTCTAACACATTACTGAAAATACTTTCAATCATCCAGACCCGATATAAGCTATTAAATGTATAACTTTGATCATCGATGCGCAATTCCAGTACCGGAAAGTTCGGCTGCGACTTCATTTCACAGAGTATATCATTGTCCTGCAACTTGGCCAGAATATCGTCCTGGCTCAGCTCGGCAATGTTGAGTTGCTGCTGCATACGCTGGAAATGCGGTGCATAGGACAAGTCTTGACCACGGGTCCAGACAGCTTGCAAGATCTGATACATGGCCTCAATGCGCTGTTCTTCAGGACAGCTATAAAATAACTGCGCCATGGGGGCAATCGCCGGCTCAGTCGGACGGCAGAACGGGGTAAATTCGACCTCAGTCCGTTTCGATAAACGCGTGGCCAGACTCCAGTCAAACTCATCCCGGCCACGGTAAGACAAAGGATAGACTTTCAGCTGGATATTATAATAATCCGCCAGTTCTTCTTTGATATAGGCCAGCAACAACCAGGAAATCGGATCTTCCAGCGCAATATATAAATCCAGTTCCGGGTCCATCGACTGGATCTCGTTCAGCTCTTCGGCATCACTGATCAGATGCTCACGCCATTCAATATGATTGATCAGGAAAATCGGATTGCCGGTGAGCAGTTTCTGCTGCTCCAGACGCCGAGTCAGACGTAATAGGTCATCCACCGCCTGATACTGGCGGCCCCCCAAATCAAAATAGCTGGCCAGAACCGGGGTCTGGTCAAAAATGCGTTCGGGAAAATCCTGTGGCTGATGATGGCGGCTGGCCATGGCATATAAGGTACGTAATTTTCCGGTCTGCTTTTGCCAGAGCATATGAAATACATCTTCCAGCAGATACAGGAAATCCTGCCCGCGTAGCGGGGTGCGCCGTAAAATCAGTTCCGCCTGTTGCAAGGCTTCAGCGCTTGGCAATTCTGGCGTGTCATGAAAACTGAAACGATGCTGTTTCGACAAGATCTTGGCATCATTAATCGTGTAATGCTGCCATTCCTCAAAAGACATCTGATTGGGGGGTTCTGCATGCGCACTGGAAATGACGACTTTCAGCGGCTTGAGCTGCGGACTTAAAATTTCTTCAAGCTGCGGTAACTGCTGTACCGCCAGATAGCTGTACACATCATCCAGTCTTAAATGGATACTCAGCCCATCTTGAATAGATAACACCGTTTGACGGATTGGTTTCTGGTAAAACCAACTCGATCGGATTGGATCAAACCAACGGCGTAACAGGGACATGAGATCGGCCTCGACAAGAATGACAGTGCGCAGCTCGACAAAGCTAAATCTGCGCAGAATAATCTATTTTTAAGATCGCAGAGCCAAAGCCCTGCATGGTGTAAAAACTTATATCAAGTCATAAGCAAATGTTCAATGTTTAACAATGGATTAGAGCTCAAGATTCAGGTCAGTGACTGCCCCGGTTTCTGCACCTGAGGTCAGTTTGGCGAATTTGGCCAGAGCGCCGTGGGTATAGTTCGGTTTTGGTTTGATCCAGGCTGCTTGACGTGCTGCAATCTCCGGCTCATCCACATGCCAGGTCATTTCCCGGGTTTCCGCATTAATTGAAATCTGGTCGCCATTTTGTACCAGACCAATCGGGCCGCCATCATAAGCTTCGGGGGTGACATGACCAATCACAAAACCGTGACTGCCACCCGAGAAGCGTCCATCGGTAATCAGGGCAACTGAAGCGCCTAAGCCCTTCCCGATAATCGCAGAGGTCGGTTTCAGCATTTCTGGCATTCCTGGGCCACCTTTGGGACCAACGCCACGAATCACCACCACTTCACCCGGCTGGACTTCGCCATCCAGAATACCGCGCATGGCACCCTGCTCACCTTCAAACACGCGAGCTGGGCCAGCAAAATGCAGTCCTTCCTTACCGGTAATTTTGGCGACCGCGCCCTTCGGTGACAGATTGCCTTTTAGAATCACCAGATGCGAGTCTTTTTTCACTGGCGCATCAAAAGGCAGAATAATCTGCTGGCCTTCCGGATAGTCCTGCACATCGGCCAGATTTTCTGCCAGCGTCTTACCTGTGACCGTCAGACATGAGCCATCCAGCATGCCGGCATCCAGCATGCGCTTCATCAGTGGTTGAATTCCACCAATCGCAATCAGTTCTGACATCAGATATTTACCTGATGGACGCACGTCGGCCACCACCGGAATATCTTTACCAATCCGCACGAAATCATCCAGACTCAATTCCACTCCTGCTGTATGTGCCATGGCTAAAAGATGCAGTACACCATTGGTCGAACCACCCAGCGCAATCAAGACTTTAATCGAGTTTTCAAAGGCGGCTTTGGTCATGATGTCGCGCGGCTTAATATCCAGTCGCAACAGGTTCATCACCGCTTCACCGGCCCGGGCACAGTCAATTTGCTTGTCTTCCGATACCGCTTCCTGTGCCGAAGAGCCCGGCAGGCTCATACCTAAAGCTTCAATCGCAGAGGCCATCGAGTTGGCCGTGTACATACCGCCACACGAACCCGGACCTGGCAAGGAAACCTCTTCAATATGCTTGACCTGAATCGCGTTGATTTCACCTTTGGCATATTGACCCACCGCTTCAAACACTGAAATCATGTCGGTATGACCTTCACCCGGTTTGATGGTTCCTCCATAAATAAACAGCCCCGGACGGTTGAGGCGCGCCAATCCCATGATGCAGCCGGGCATATTTTTGTCACAGCCACCAATGGCAATCACACCATCATAAGCCTGACAGCCGACCACGGTTTCAATCGAATCTGCGATCACTTCCCGTGACAGCAGGGAATATTTCATGCCTTCGGTGCCATTGGAAATGCCATCTGAAATGGTAATGGTATTAAAGATAATGCCCTTGCCACCCGCCGCACTCACGCCCTGCTCTACGGTTCTGGCCAGACCATCAATATGCATATTACAAGGCGTGACATTGGCCCAGGTCGAAGCAATGCCGATAAATGGCCGGTTAAAATCGGCATCCTGAAAACCGGTGGCACGCATCATGGAACGCGCCGGTGCATTTTCAATACCTTCATAAACGGGGGCAGAATGCTCGCGGATATTATCTTTACTCATTATTCTCTTCCTGGGCGATGACCGATTTTAAGCGTCGGTCTTGGACAATTTATTTTAAGATCATTGTTTGACATACTCCCACCACTTTCACTTTATTCAAGTGGGGGATTCTAAAAGCATCAGCTCTTAGGTGACTTCCTCACGGATTTCGCTTGCTTTCTGCTTCATCGGGCGACCTTTACCGCATCCACCCTCCACAGACAAAACGGTGTGTCCCACCGCCAAAATATTACGAGAAGCGTTAATATCCGCATTCTCGCTAAAGCCACACGCAACACATTCAAAATGTGCCTGAGTAAGCCTATTTTCTTTTGCAACATGACCGCAGGAGCTACACGTTTGACTTGTGTATTTCGGGTCAATCTTAACGAGTAAACCACCTCGCCATTGTTGTTTGTACTCCAATATATCAACAAGCATTGACCAACCTTGATCTAGGATTGCCTTGTTTAAGCCCGACTTGGCTTTGACATTCTTTCCTTTTTTCTCGATTGTGCCACTTGCTGACTTCGACATATTGGCTACTTTTAAGTCCTCAACTACGATCATTGCGTGGTTTTTGCTGAGAGTTGTCGTGACTTTATGTAGGTAGTCATGCCGAATATTAGCAATATGATAATGTAGCTTGTTAATTGTGGTGTTCAACTTTTTCCAATTTTCACTAAACTTCAATTTTTTGCTCAACTTACGTTGAAGTTTAGCTAATTTAATTTGGTTGGTTTTAAAACTGTTCTTTGGGTTAAATACCTCACCCTCAGATGTTGTGACTAATTTCTTGACACCTAAATCAACACCAACTGCGGTTTTGGATGGATGTACTGGATTTTCCAATAACTCTTTTTCACTGCCAAATGAAATATACCAATGACCTGATCTCTTACTGATTGTCACATTCTTAATTGTGCCTAGAATATCTTGTGATTTTCTAAATTTCACAAATCCTATGCCATTTGGCAGCTTAACTCGATTACCCTCAATTCGACAATATTTATCAAATTGCACCAATCTAATTGAATCGTAACCATCTGATTTTTTCTTAAATCTAGGCATCAGTGGGCGTAACTGGATTTCAGAACCATCAGTGAGTTTGAGGAATTTGGGCTTGCGTGGTTTACGCTTATTTTCTTTTAATCTTGCATGTTCTTTTGCATTGAAAAACCTTGTCCAAGCCGAAGCCAGATCACGAATTTTTTGCTGTAGGGAAACAGCATTAGAATGATTTGCTAAAAAAGCATATTCAGGATTCTTTTTAAGACTGGTGATTTTATTCACCAAATTGGTTGCATTGATAAATTCATTCTTTGCAAACATTTCAAATGACACAACTAAAATTTGATTCCAAACAAAACGCGCAGAACCAACAAGATTGTTTAAAATAACCTCTTGCTCTTCATTAGGCTCAAGCCTAAATTTGTACGCCTTGTTGATTTTCATTTTTTTTAAAACTTATTTAAATACAATGTTATATTTCTTTTATTTTAACATAAAAACGAATTAAAGCTAAATTAAAAAACTTACGAAATTCACCTCCACCCTGACTGTCGGGTGGAGTCCTCTTTCATTTTAAGATAGTTTCTTGTATAAAAAAAGCACCCCATCTGGAGTGCTATTTAAATCTGTAAAATTACAGCTTAGATATCACGTACCGCACCTTTCGCCGCACTGGTGGCATGCATTGCATAGGCTTTCAGCGCTTTAGATACTTTACGTGGACGTTCCTTTGCAGGCTTCCAACCTTTGGCTTCTTGTACTTCACGGCGTGCTGCCAATACATCTTCAGCAACGGCTAAATGAATGCTACGGTTTGGAATATCAATTTCGATACGGTCGCCATCTTCAACCAGGGCAATTGTGCCGCCTTCAGCTGCTTCTGGGGAAACGTGACCAATGGAAAGACCTGAAGAACCACCAGAGAAACGACCATCAGTGACAAGTGCACAGTCTTTACCTAAACCTTTCGATTTTAAGTAGCTGGTTGGGTACAACATTTCTTGCATGCCTGGACCACCCTGTGGACCTTCATAACGGATCAGCACCACATCACCTGCCACGATTTTCCCACCAAGAATGGCTTCAACTGCATCATCCTGGCTTTCAAATACACGTGCTGTGCCGTTGAATTTCAAGATAGAGTCATCTACACCCGCAGTTTTGACGATACAACCATCCAGTGCAATGTTGCCGTAAAGCACTGCCAAACCGCCGTCTTGCGAGAAGGCATGTTCAACATTACGTATTACACCATTTTCACGGTCGCCATCTAGACGGGTGTAATAACGATCTTGTGAGAATGCAGTTTGGGTTGGTACACCGCCCGGTGCCGATTTGAAGAAGTTATATACCTCTTCATCTTCAGTACGGATGATGTCCCATTTGTCTAAAGCATCTTTCAACGTTGCTTCATGTACGGTCGGTACAGACGTATCCAGTAAGCCACCACGGTCTAGTTCACCGAGGATCGACATAATGCCGCCGGCACGGTGAATATCTTCCATGTGGACGTTTTTAACCGCAGGTGCCACTTTACACAGTACAGGCACTTTACGAGATAAACGGTCGATATCGTCCATGGTGAAGTCTACTTCTGCTTCGTGAGCAGCTGCCAACAAGTGAAGAACGGTGTTGGTTGAACCACCCATCGCGATGTCCAAAGTCATGGCATTTTCATAGGATGCTTTGGTTGCTACATTACGTGGCAATACGCTGTAATCATTCTGTTCATAATGACGCTTGGTGATTTCAACGATCAACTGACCTGCGCGCTCAAATAATTTCTTACGGTTGGCATGCGTTGCCAGCGTAGAGCCATTACCCGGTAATGAAAGACCCAAAGCTTCAGTCAAACAGTTCATTGAGTTGGCCGTAAACATACCTGAACAAGAACCACAGGTTGGACATGCAGAACGTTCGTATGCTTTGACTTCTTCGTCTGTGTAGTTGTCATCTGCCGCCACAATCATCGCATCAACAAGGTCAATTGCCTGTTCATTGCCACGAATTTGCACTTTACCCGCTTCCATCGGGCCACCAGAGACAAATACCACCGGAATGTTCAAACGCATGGCTGCCATGAGCATGCCCGGGGTGATTTTGTCACAGTTTGAAATACACACCATCGCATCTGCACAGTGTGCATTAACCATGTATTCAACCGAGTCAGCAATCAGGTCACGTGAAGGCAATGAGTACAGCATGCCGTCATGACCCATCGCGATGCCATCATCGACAGCAATGGTATTGAATTCTTTTGCTACGCCGCCTGCTTGTTCAATTTGACGTGCAACCAGCTGACCCAGGTCTTTGAGATGCACATGACCCGGTACAAATTGCGTGAATGAGTTAACGACCGCAATAATCGGCTTACCGAAATCTTCGTCTTTCATTCCGGTAGCACGCCATAAACCGCGTGCGCCAGCCATATTTCTTCCGTGTGTCGATGTTTTTGAACGATAGTCAGGCATTTTATATTTCCAACAAAGTTTGAGCTTGAAATGAACCGGGCAGATCCACTCTGGCTAAATCATACTGACAATGAGCTTAAATCAGTTGCATTTTAGACCTATCATACTACAAGTCCTTGTTTTACAAGATGACCTTTTGGTTGTAGATGCAGGCAAAAATATCTATAGAGAGATTATGATGATCTGGCGATAAAAATTTCTTGATGAAATCTACTATACCGCCATCATCGTCAGGACAATACAAAACTTTCATGAATAATTTTTACAATTTGCATGAGTTTTTTTTATATAAAAATTCCACCGAAATTCAAGCACTCAGCAAGCTTCTTGGATAAGTTTTTGCAACGATTAGGCTGAAATTTGGCTTTTGGCTTATAATAGCTTTTAAGTTTATTTGGAATTTCATGTGTGAAAATCATATTTGCAGGCACACCAGAATTTGCAGCGACTGCATTGGCTACGCTACTCAAAACCGAGCATGAAATTGTGGCGGTGTATACCCAGCCTGACCGCAAAGCCGGACGCGGGCAAAAACTCACGGCATCTGCAGTCAAGCAGTTGGCGCTAGAACACAATATTCCGGTCTATCAGCCTTTGCACTTCAAGTCATCGACTGAAGAAGGTCTGGCAGCGCAAGCAGAACTCAAAGCCTTAAATGCAGATGTGATGGTGGTGGCGGCCTATGGCCTGATTCTGCCACAAGTGGTTCTGGATACACCCAAATATGGCTGTCTGAATATTCATGGTTCATTACTTCCGCGCTGGCGCGGTGCAGCACCGATTCAACGTGCCATTGCCACCGGCGATACCGAGACTGGTGTAACCATCATGAAAATGGCAGCAGGCTTGGACACAGGCGATATGATGCTGAAAACCATCTGCCCAATTGAAGCGACAGATACCTCTGCAACCTTACACGACAAACTTGCTGTTAAAGGTGCTGAAGCTACCGTTCAGGTACTTGAGTCTGAAGAAAGCTTACAAAAATATTTGGCTGAACGTGAAGTGCAAGACGAAGCACTTACGGTTTACGCACATAAACTTTCAAAAGCGGAAGCACAAATCAACTGGAGCCAGCCTGCGGCAGAGATTGACCGTAATATCCGCGCTTTTAATCCTTGGCCGGTAGCCTTTACCCCGCTGGATGACAGTAACAATTTACGCATCTGGAATTCATCACTTTCTACCCAGCAGGCAACCGCTGCAGTGGCAGGTGAAGTAATTGCTCTGGATAAAGACGGCGTACATGTGATGTGTGGTGATCAGAACGCCATTTGCATCACCAATCTGCAATGGCCGGGCGGCAAAGCCCTGAATGCTGTTCAAATTAATCAAACTCAAAAACTATCGCTAGGATATAAATTCACATGAGCCAAATTCAATCATCAGCTAAAAACTTGAATTTGCGCGCGCAAGTTGTCAAAACACTCTTGGCTGTACAAAATGGCCAATCACTTGCTTCAGTACTCAATCAACATATCAATATCGTGTCTGAACGTGACCGTGGTTTATATCACGAGTTAACCTTGGGCTGTTTACGTCAGTGGCATGGCCTGAAAGCCATTACCCTGCCGTTATTAACCAAACCCCTTGATAACCAGGCCCTAGAAAGCTGCTTATATTTGGGTTTATATCAGATTCTATGTACCCGCATTCCGGCACATGCCGCCATTTCAGAAACCGTGACTGCCGCCAAACAGCTGGGCTTTGAACCTTTAAGTGGTCTGGTCAATGCGGTGTTACGTCGTGTTTCACGTGAAACAGAAGAATTTGATCTGGCGTTAAATCAGGCACATGGCCTGCCAAGCTGGTTATTCAAACGTTTAAAGAAAGACTGGCCGGAACAGCTGGCTGAACTGTCGCACGAGTTAAAACAGATTGCACCGCTGACCTTGCGTGTTAATGTCAATCAGGTTAGCCGTGATGAATATCTGGAAATTCTGGAAGAAGAAGGCTATGAAGCACGTGCTTGCAGCCTGTCTGAAGTCGGGATTGTACTGGAACAGAATGTGCATATTCCAAACCTGCCGGGCTATGAAGCCGGCGGCTTCTCGGTTCAGGATGAACACGCCCAGCTTTGCGCAACTTTAGTGCCTGATCTTGAAGGCAAGGTCGTGGTCGATGCCTGCGCTGCGCCGGGTGGGAAAACTGCGCATATTCTGGAAAAATACAGCCCGAAAAAGCTGTATGCAATTGATCAGGACGCCAAACGTTTAGTGCGTGTGGCAGAAAATCTGGAACGCCTACTGTTAACAGAATATGCCGAAGTTGAAATTATTGCAGCCGATGCCATCAACTGGACAGCGCCTGAACCAGTCGACTGTATCGTACTGGATGCGCCATGTTCTGCCATTGGTGTGATCCGTCGTCATCCGGATATTCGCTTGCTGCGTCATTCCACAGATATTCCGCAAACCGTCGCGCTGCAAAAGCAGATTCTGGAAAATATGTGGCAACAGCTAAAAGTCGGCGGCAGCTTGCTGTACATCACCTGTTCGATTCTGAAAGCGGAAAATGAACAGCAGATGGTCGAGTTCTTTGCCCAGCATAGCGATGCCAAAGAAATCAAGATTGAAGCGGACTGGGGCATCGAACAGATTCACGGTCGTCAGTTGTTACCGAAAGCAGATCAAGGTGATGGTTTCTTCTATTGCCGTATTGAAAAAACTTCATAAGTCATTAGTTTACAATCAAAAAAAGCAGCTTAGGCTGCTTTTTTTATGGAGTTGCCGGATGGCAACAGGACTTACTGAATAAACTTAAAGATCACCAGACTGGTGGCCAGCGCAGCCATACCGCTCACAAGTCCATATACCGTTTCATGCCCTTCGGAATAACGTTTTGCAGTCGGCAATAACTCGTCCAGTGCCAGATAGACCATCACCCCGCCAATTAAACCAAAAACCAGACCATATACTGTATCGCTCATATAAGGTGCCAGAATAAAGTAACCCAAGACGGCACCCAAAGGTTCAGCCAGTCCCGACACCAGACTGGCCCAGAGTGCATAATCTTTGCGTCCGGTCGCCATATACACTGGCAAGGCAATTGCCACACCTTCCGGGATATTATGAATCGCAATTGCCACCGCCAAAGGCGCACCCAAGGCAGGACTTTCCAGCGTGGCAAAAAAGGTCGCCAGACCTTCTGGCAGGTTATGTGCGCTAATGGCGAATAAAGTCAGCATGCCGGTACGCAATAGTTGCGGTGAACTGACGCCCTCACTGGCATGCGTTTCAACAGTTTCATGCGGATTCGGCACAAAATGATCCAGCAATAACACCAGAATCACGCCCAACAAAAATGCAAAGGTGCCAAAGGCAAAACCGGTTTTTTCATCAAAAGCCAGACTAAAGGAGGCAATCGATTTATTCAGAATTTCGGTTAAAGAAACATAGATCATGGCGCCCGCGGCAAAGGCCAGACCAAAGGCCAGCAGACGGAAATTGGGTTTTTTTAAGAAGAGTATCAGTCCCCCACCCAACACGGTGGCAAGCCCAGCGAAGAAGGTCACGGCAAAGGCTGTATAGACTTGTCCATCTGAAACGGAAATCATGCCAAATCGTCAGCCATTAAAAAAGTCATTATCACCATAGATGATAATGACTTTCGTTTATAGTAAAACAGTAGGTTTATGTGAAGATTTTTAGTCTTCTGGTTCTTCCGGATTTTTTGCCAGATGAATCACGGACAGTACCAGACCCCCCCACAATAAAACGATAGAGATGATCATCATCACCAGTGCAGATGTATTCATAGTCGCTCTCCTAGCTATGACGGTCTTTGACCAGACTAAACAGAATGGCGCCCAGAATAAAGAATGCCATGACACCTCCACCTACCATCCACAGGGTGCTGGCAGCATAGCCACCATAACCTTCTGCCATGATCGATTTCAGGGTCAGACCCAATGCCATTAATAAGGACAACGGCGTGATGACGGTCAGCATGAAGTTCCAGCTGCGACCAAGTTTCACGCTGGCAAACTGATTCACATGGCCTTCCAGCTGCTTCATCAATGGACGACGGAACCACGACAACAGAATAATGGAGATCAAACCACCACCGACAATACCGATATTATTGGCAAAGTAGTCAATAATGTCGACAAAGGTAATCGCACTATGGGTCGAGAACATCAAGGTAGAAATCACCGCTGAACCACCGGCAATAATCGTGACTGACTTGTTCTTCGACCAGCCCAGTTTGTCCTGGAATGCGGCAATCGGAACTTGCAGGATACTGACCATCGAGGTAATACCGGCAACGGTCAATGAAGCAAAGAATAGGAAGCCAAACAGGTCACCGCCTGCACCTAAACTGGAAATGATTTTCGGGAAAGCAATAAAGGCCAGACCAATACCGCCAGATACGACATCTTCAACATTTGCACCTGCGCTGAAGGCCATAAAACCAAGCGCTGCAAATACACCAATACCCGCCAGAATTTCAAAGGATGAGTTGGCCAGTGCTACCACGATCCCAGAACCGGTCAAGTTGGTTTTGCGTTTCAAATAAGAGGCATAGGTCAACATAATCCCGAAGCCCACCGACAGTGAGAAGAAGATATGACCAAATGCGGCCAGCCAGACTTTATAGTTACTCATGGCCTCCCAGTTCGGCGTAAAGAAAGCATTCAAGCCGTCGACTGCACCCGGTAAGCGTACCGCCTGAATCACCAGAATAGAAAATAAAATTACCAGAAGTGGCATAAAGATTTTATTCGCCAGTTCCACCCCACGGCGTACCCCACCGTAAAGAATCAGCATCACCGCAGCCCAAACAACCACCAGACCGAAAAACAGGACAGGAACAAAACCTAAACTTAAACCTTCACCATTTTGCAGATAAGTGTTAAAGAAAAAGTCCTGGGTATCTGTGCCCCACTGCTGCCCAAAGGAATAGAACATATAACTGCCGGCCCAAGACAAGACGCTGGCATAGTAAATCCCGATGATCAGGGTCACCATCACCTGCCACCAACCCAAGGATTCGGCATTCATGAGTTTTTTATAGGCCATGGGTGGTGCTTTACGGAACTTGTGTCCGACCGCATAGTCTAAAAACAATAAAGGCAAACCTGCTGCAAAAATCGCAATCAGGTAAGGGATCAGGAATGCCCCACCCCCATTTTCATAAGCCACATAAGGGAAACGCCAGATATTTCCCAAGCCAACGGCGGAACCAATGGCTGCAATAATGAATCCTGATCGTGCAGACCAATTCTCACGAGTTTCTGTCATAGAACACCTAAACTTTAAACCCCTTCAGATGCTGCTTGTTATGGTTATAGCGCAAGCAAATAAAGAAGCATTTCAATTATTTTGGGTGTTTGGATTAGAGCTGCACCTTTTGGGCGTCGAATTCTAATGTACAAACAGGTCAGCAGGTCTTACATCTTGCTTAAAGTCTGATCGAAAAGCTGACCTTGTAGATGGTTCAACAATACTGACTTTTTTAAATTTTTTCTGTAAATTCTGCTGAAAATATTCGTTATTTATAATCTATTCGAATTAAGCGTTCAATAATTCAACGAAACCTACCTGATTTTACAGGTTATATATTGACAAACTTTTTGGAATATATCTTTCTTAAGTTTGACTACAGAACCGTAGTCAAGCAAAGCTCATGCTGCGATCATCCAAATCGCCTTATATTTATAGAAGAATTAAAGTCAAAGGCTTATCGCGATGTGAGCCACTCTATAGCTGAAATGCGCGGAGCAGAGATCTGATCGCCCTGCTCCACGTGCATTTTTGACATCTAAAAATGGACTGCAATACCCCGGTCTGACCTGCAGCAAATCCATCACGGGATCTGAGCGATTGATGTCATTTACTTAAGATTTAATCACCAGCATCCGTTCTTCCTGCATATCGCGAATGGCAGATTGAATCCCTTCACGGCCTAAACCTGAATCCTTCACCCCACCATAGGGCATGTTGTCCACCCGGAAAGATGGAATGTCATTGATAATGACCCCGCCGACATGCAGATGATCCCAGGCATACAGCATCTTGTTCAAGTTCTGGGTATAAACTCCGGCCTGCAAGCCAAAACGGCTACGATTGATACAGGCAATCCCTGCTTCAAAATCAGGATAAGGCTCAATCATCGCCACCGGACCAAAGACTTCATCACGGTAAATTTCCAGATTATGATCCACATTTTCCAATAAAGTCGGTGCGAACATCACTCCATCCAGCTCACCACCTACCAGAATTCTGGCATCCTTTTTCAGTGCTTTTTCCAGCCATTTTTTCAGGCGTTTGGCTTCTGCTTCCTTGATCATCGGCCCCACCAAAGTTGTGCTCAGATTTGGATCGGTGGCTTTCAGATGTTTGAGTTTTGCAAGCAGTTTATCTCTGACTTCGGCATAAATATCCTGATGCACCAGAATGCGCTGCACACTGATACAGACCTGCCCGGCATGACCATAAGCACCGCCAACCAGACGGGTAATCAAGGCATCATTAATTTCGGTATCCGGCTCGATCATCACTGCGGCATTACCGCCCAGCTCCAGAACCACTTTTTTGCGGCCAGCTCGCGCTTTCATATCCCAACCCACCACATCGGAACCGGTAAAACTGAGTAATTTAAAACGGTCATCGGTGACCAGCACATCGGCCAGCTCGCGCGGACAGGGTAAAACTGAAAATGCGCCTTTCGGCAAATCGGTTTCCGCCAGAATCTCGGCAATTTTCAAGGCAGAAATCGGCGTCAGACTGGCGGGTTTCAACACGAAAGGACAACCGGCAGCAATCGCTGGTGCAATTTTGTGGGCGGTCAGATTTAAGGGAAAATTAAAAGGGCTGATTAAAGACACTGCGCCAATCGGCACCTGCTTAACCATACCCTGATACCCCGATGCTGCCGCGGTTACAGCCAAAGGCAGCATGCGTCCCTGATCGATCTGAGTCACGGCATCTGCGGCAATTTGAAAGGTATTAATCAGACGCTCGACTTCGGCTTCTGCCGCTTTGCGCGGTTTACCGCCTTCTGCAATCAGAATTTCAGTCAGTTCTTCACGAATTTCATGAAAGCGGCGTACACAATGCAGTAGAATTTTCTGTTTTTGAAAGGGTTCTAAAGCCGCCATCTCTGCCTCGGTGTCTAGGGCAGACTGAATGGCCTGCTCCAGGCTTTTGGCATCGGCCAAAGCGACACGTGCATAGAGTGCTTGCGTATATTTATGTTTAACCTCTAGCCATTCTCCGGTCTGAACCGCCTGACCAGCCACATAGAATGAATAGTCTTTACACTGTTGTACTGCTGTAGATCGCATTTTTTAGTCCTTCAAAATCTCAGGATATACATTTTTGAAATTCTCTATATCATGCACTTGCTGATAAATATTAAGAAGATGTTTTTAAGTAACCAGACACGCTCAATTTTAATAAAGCTTTAGGGACTCACTGTCATGCAGACAAAAATACTCGCCACATTATTCTTCAGTTTTGGATTAAGCACGCTCAGTCATGCAGATTTCATCGGGGCAAAAGCCGATCTCAGCTACTGGAATTTTAACGGTTATAGCGAAAATAGCAGTATGAAACATGGTCTGGATCGACAAGGTACGGCGCAGCTGTCCGTGGCTTTTGAACATCCGATTCCGCTTTTACCGAATGCCAAAATCAAATATGTCAATCTGGACAGCAACAGCGAACAAAGCACTCCGATCAATGCCTCAGAAATCAAACTGAAGAATATTGACTATATTCTGTATTACGAATTGCTGGATACCGTGGTACATGCCGATGTAGGCGCAGGCTTAAGCAATCTGGAGGGTACGGTAAAAAACCTGAATACCGGGGCTTTCACGCAATACGATCTGGATGAATACACTCCACTGCTCTATGCAACTGCAGGGGTTAAATTGCCATTTACCGGACTGAGTGCCAAAGCAGAAGCCGTTTACAGTCATGGCAGCGATAGTAAAAAGACCGATGTACAGGCTGAGTTACAATATGATTTTATTGATAATCTGCTGGTCGATGTCGGTGCCAAAATCGGTTATCGCATGATGACGGTAGATTTTCAACAGGAGCAACGTCCAGATTTACAGCTGGAATTTAAAGGCCCGTATATTGGCTTAGATGTACATTTTTGATGCCAAGAATTCAGCAGCTGGTCGTGTTCAATTTCTCTGCGTTCATGTAAGTCAAAGCGTACAACAATAAGCGCAATCTGCTGCTGGTACAAAATCTGCTTGTGTATTACTTTAGACACATAGAGAGCAGGATGCTCCGAAAACCTAAAAACAACAAGAATAAGCAAGCATCAGGACGTGAGGTACGACAGGAGTTATACCTAAATCACGAGATACGGAAAAAGCCCCAACAGGATGTTGGGGCTTTTTTTCTGCTATTTCTTTTTCTGTGCATTGTTTTATTTATCTTTGCTTAACAGTTCCGAGTTAAAACTCCAACATTGTAAAAATCGGCTTGTTGTTAAGCTAAAAATCCTCACATTTTTTGGGAACAGCAATCATGGTAAAAAAGGTCCTCTTTATTACATCCAATCAAGGTATTGAACATGATGAACTGACTGAGCCTTTAAATTTTTTAAAGTCCAAAGGTTTTGAAGTGATTCATGCTGCAGAAAAAAATGAAGATGTAGCCACTGTCAAAGGTGATACCAAAGCTGCTACCCAATATACGCCTGATACCAGTTTTGACCATGTCGACCTGAATGATTATGATCTGTTGGTGATTCCAGGTGGTACAGTCAACGCAGATACTTTAAGAATTAATCAGGATGCCCAGAAAATTATTCAGCATTTTGCCGACAATCACAAACCGATTGCGGCGATCTGTCATGGGCCATGGGCCTTAATTGATGCAGATCGAATTAAAGACAAGAATCTGACCTCGTATAAGAGCATCAAGCTGGATCTGGAAAATGCCGGCGGAAAATGGGTCGATGAAGAAGTGCATCGCTGTAATACCGGCGACTGGGTACTGATTACTTCACGGAATCCGGATGATCTTCCGGCCTTTAATGAAGCCATTTTAAAAGAACTTGAAGGCGATGCTGCTTAAGCTCCTACAATAAAAAGAACCTCATGATTGAGGTTCTTTTTTTGCTTTAAACAGTTCCGGTCAAGCTTTTTAGATAAGCCATCACTTCTTTATTGCCTGCCATTTCGGCCAGTTCTAGTGCAGTATTTGGACTGCGATGGGCAATATCCGCACCTTTGCTAACCAGAAGCTTGACTACGTCTAGATGATCATTTTCAGCAGCCGCCTGTAAGGCACTATAGCCTTCTTCATCGGCAGAATTGACGTCCAGACCTTCTTGCAAGCCCTGCTCGACCTGTTCGATATCGCCTAAAGAGGCCCAGTACACCAGTTCCGGAAGATGCAGTTCGTCATCATCTTCAGGGATTGGGGAGATTGAATTGAGTTTCATAATGAGATCAAATTTATTATTTATTAATAAATATTTTACAATGTCAAAAAGTTAATTTCTATTGTATTTCATTATGAATATTATCTAATCTGACGGTCTGTTCTTTAATTTGGGACAGTCTTGTATAGTTACCTACAACTGCTAAACCTAAAATACTGATAATCAACCAAGCAGTCCAATCTGCTAACTCCACTACATCGTTAGCTTCTATGTCAGACCAATATGCTCTATGTAAAGCTTTAGATCTTTTCTTATACATTTTTTTAATTTTAAATTTTACCTCTCTATAATTTTCAATATCATGGATTCGATAACCACCATATACCAATATACAGGCAAGACCTTTTGCATTTGATTCAGATATTTCATCTTGTGTAATAGAGAAGAAGCACTCAATACATGACCATAATTTAATAAATTTCATAGTATCATTATTATCTTTTGTAGCTTCACAAAACCAATATACAGATTTAATAATCGCATCTTCTACTTCGGTTTTTAATTCTTTTTCTAAAATAGTAAAAAACTCATCAAAGAATAAATTGGTTTTAAAGTATTTTAATATTTCTAAATCAATTTCAGCATTGGAAAATTTAGGAAATGAATAAGAAAAACTTCCATATTGACTTTCGTTTGCCCACTGTAAACGAAGGTTACGAGATTTATGGCTAGAAGAAGAATTTAAAGCTTGAATCCTATAATTTAATATTGATTTTTTATTTATAGTTTGCAAACAGATACTCAAAAAACTAGTAATTAGATTAGCTTTGTAATCAAATTTATGTTCTACCTGCTTCTTACTTCCTTTTTCACTTCCACAAATCCATAGATAATCTTTCATCATCTCATAAAAATCAGCTTCTTCTTTTCCATAGGCTTTAAGAAATGTTGAAAAATCAGAAGAAATTATTTTATATTCTCCACAGTTTAATTGTTCTATGCCGTTAAGCTTTATACCTTCACAGCAGTTAATATTATTAAATACTCTTATTTCTTTCTTTGATAACTCATAGACATCATCTATCATATTTTCTGGAGATTTTTTATTTAGGATATAGTCAGCATATATTTTTTTAACATTAGAGAAAATCTCAGAAAAAGTGATGTAATCTTCTAAATCATAATAAACAATCAATTCACTGGTGATGGACCTTAAAGTGTTTCTTGTATCAGTAGTAATGAAAATTGTTTTTTCTTTTGATAAAGTCAGCTCTTGTCCAAAATAATCATCAAGATTTTTTATATCATCAAAGCTATTTATCTTTACGAAAGCTTGCAACTTAAACAATGAGTTAACCATTCTTTGCAATATTCTTTTAGCTTTACTTCTATTCATAAAATTTATTAAATTTAAAGTGTATATATCATTCTAAATAGTATACCTCTTATAAAAAAGCCCCCTTTCGGAGGCTTCTTTTTAAAACTCAAATTCTTAAGCTTTAGACACTGCGGGTTCAATTGAACCAATCTTTTCAGATTCATCGTCATGCATGATCAAGGCAACCGCAATTGCAGTGATCAGCACCGGCAAACCGACTGCCATAAAGTTGAAGTAAGCAGGCAGGTTCATACCCAGTAAGCCACCAATCAGGATTGGGCCTACAATCGCGCCCATACGACCAATCGCAGAAGACCAGCCAATACCTGTTGAACGTACTGCAAGTGGGTAGAACTGCGCCACATAGCTATACAGCAACATTTGCGAACCAATCGACGCTGCACCAGCCAGGAACACCAAAATGTAAAGCAAGAACTGGTTAGATGCAAAGCCCATTGAGCTCATTACAATCGCACCCATCATGCCCAGAACCATCAGTACCGGTTTCAGGTGGAAACGATCCGCCAGAATACCACCACCCACAATACCTACAACCGCACCCACGTTCATCACCATCATGAACATCAGGCTGTTGTCCATCGAATAGCCCGCTGCCATCATCAACTTCGGCAACCAGCTGCTAAGTGCATACATGGTTAACAGACAAGTAAAGAACGCGACCCAGAACAGTAAAGTATTGACCGCACGACCACGACGGAACAAGCTGACCACGTTCGCTGCTTCAGGCACATTTTCCTGTGGCAAAGTAAGGACCGTATTATCCGTTACTGTCAGATTTGGCGCCAGACGACGTACGATTTGACGTGCTTCAGCCTGCTTGTTTTGCTTCACAATAAATGCCAGCGATTCAGGCAAAAATTTCCAGATCACTGGTAATAAAAATAATGGAATACCCGCGATAAAGAACATGATTTCCCAACCAAAACTTGGGGTAAACCATGAACCCAACAACGCAGCCATTACACCACCGACGGCATAACCACTAAACATGGTGGTTACCAAGGTACTGCGCATTTTTTGTGGCGCATATTCCGAAGTCAATGCCACCAGATTCGGCATGACCCCACCAATACCCAGACCGGCAAGAAAACGTAAAATACCAAATTCGGTTGGATTTGAGGCAAAGCCACCCGCAAAAGTTAAACCACTGAATAATACAATACAGATCATGATCACTTTCTTACGACCGATCTTGTCCGCGAGGGAACCGAAGATCATCGCACCAAACATCATGCCAGCCAGTGCGGTACTTGCAAGCATGCCCGCTTGCACTGCACTTAAGCCCCAGTCTTGCATCAGTAAGGGTAAAACCACACCATTGATTGCTAAATCGTAGCCATCAAATAAGATAATGAGTAAACACCAAGCAACTACATTGAAGTGGAAAGGCGTGAATTTCGCATTATCGACTACAGAATTTACATCTATTTTTTCCGTTGTCATCGTTCTCATCTCCCATGAGTACTTGTCCATAACATCTTTGTTGAAGATTGAAGGCAATCTTCAATGTCAGGCAATATACGCAAGCGGGATTTAAGGCACAATAAGACTAATTGATATTCTGCTATGACAAATGTAATGCCATTTATTTGCGTGATATGTCACATTATTATTAAAATTAAATTTTAAGCTATTAATAATAATGACTTTAATTTAAGCAGAATTTGTAGATTTTTTAGCTCAATCACTTTTTTTGAGTGGTTTTATTTCATACTAAAAATATAAAAAACCCCTTCAGACAAAGGGGCTTTTTTAACTGAATGAATCAATGAGGATCGTTTAAATTTTGGCTGCTTTTAATTGTTTCACCTGAACGCGACCGGGTTGTGGTTGACGAATCATTGAAATAGCGATGATACCAATAATACCCGGCATGGCAACCGCGATGAAATTCCATTTATGTGGTAATTCCATACCCAGCAGCATACCAATCACAATTGGACCCACAATTGCACCTGTACGCCCCACAGCAGAAGCCCAACCAATACCGGTAGAACGTACTGCAACAGGATAGTATTGAGCAACATAGCTATATAACAAGATACTGGTACCAATAGATGAAGCACCTGCTAAACTGACAAGTAAATAAATAACAGGTGTTGGAGAGTTAAAGCCTAAACCAACCAGAGACAGTACACCCACAGTTAACATACTAATAAGAACAGGTTTAAAGTCAAAACGGTCTGCCAGAATACCACCACTAATGGTTCCGATCACGGCACCAATATTCAGTGCTAATAAGAACATTAAACTGCTGCCTAAAGAATATCCCGCAGCCATCATGAGTTTTGGCAGCCAACTTCCAAGTGCATAAAGCATGAGCAAGCACATAAAGAAAGCAATCCAAAATAAGAATGTTCCCATTGCACGATTTTCTGTAAATAACGCTTTTACTGATGCACTTTGTGTCTGATCGCCTGTGGCTAGAACCAGTTCAGTGTCTGCTCGTACGTCTGCAGTTGGCTCAACTCGTTTTATAAAATGACGTGCCTCATTCATTTTTTGTTCTTTAACCAAGAAAGTTAGAGACTCAGGTAAGAACTTCCAAAACAATGGAACAAAAAGTAAGGGAATACCTGCAATGAAGAACATAATTTCCCAACCAAAACTTGGAGTAAACCATGTACCACATAATGCAGCCATAATCCCACCTACGGCATAACCACTAAACATGGTGGTTACAAGTGTACTTTTTAAACGTTTAGGCGCATATTCAGAGGTTAACGCAACCAGGTTAGGTAATACCCCGCCTATGCCCAAGCCGGCAATAAAACGTAAAATACCAAACTCTGTTGGAGTGGTGGTAAATCCACCCAAAAATGTAAAAGCACTAAATAAAGTGACACAAATTAAAATCACTTTTTTACGACCGATTTTGTCTGCAAGCATCCCAAACAGCATGGCACCAAACATCATGCCGGCTAGTGCTGTACTGGCAAGCATGCCTGCTTCAACAGCACTCATGCCCCACTCCTGCATCAGTAGAGGCAGAACGACACCGTTAATTGCTAAATCATACCCGTCAAATAGAACAATAAACAAACACCACAATACAATGCTTAAGTGAAATTTATTGAATTTTGCCTGATCAATCACATCATTCACACTAACCGTATTTGCTGCCATTTTCGTGTTTTCTACCATTTTTACTCACCTCCTGTGAGTTATTATTCGTTGTTTTCAGCACGACACATGCCACTAACTCTTATTTATTATTTTTAATGATTCTTATCGCCATGTTCGTGCAACAACTTAGTTCAACACAGCTAATTTTCAGGCAATATGCGACTAAAGTCTTAAGCTTTGCTCAAAATTCTAAACCCATGCGTCCAGTTTTTAATGATTTCTTAACAATTCAAGCTACTTCTTCGATATAAAAATCCCTGAGTTCTCAGACTCAGGGAACGTTTTAAAATTGAGAAAAAACTGAAATTAATATAATGCTTGAGCTAATCGGATTTGAATAATTTCATTATCATCTGCCAGATTTCGATTACGACCACTTGAACCGGGAAAGTTATTGTCATTCAAGACGGTAATTAAATCAGGCCCTTCAATAATAATGTCTTCAATGGTCTGAAATGGAAAACCAAAGCGCTGACCGGTGGCAAGATCTCCCGGACGTACCGGACCATAAAGTAAATCTGGATTGGCCAGATCCATTAAATTAACCAGTTCTTCACGTGCGACAGACTCACCGGACTGATTCAATCTGACCTTGATTAATTTTTTATAGCCGCCCAGATTATTTTCACTGTCATCACGTTCAATAATCACACCTTCTTTGGCACTAAATAACTGAAAATCACCAATTGCAGAGGCTTTCGAAGCCAACTCAAAATAATAGAAATTTCTAGTATAAACTTTCTTTTCCAGATCAAATTCTGAAATGATTAGTTGTGGCGTCGTGGCATTTAATAAAGGTTTTTCAAGTAAAGGATATAAATAGCGACCATTGGGGGAAATTGCCATACCTTCAAAGCCCCCACTCCGCTGTACCAAAGGTTCAATATAACCGTCAATATAACCGATAGTCCCCTTGTTTAGCTGATTTTGTGGAGATCTGAGTTCAGTTCCAGCTTCTAATGGATGCGCTAAAGCAATCGGCGGACTTTTTAATATTCCATCTGCACTAAAATGTAATAAATAAGGGCCAAATTCATCTCCAATCCAGATATCGCCATTGGGCGCGCGCTGCATAGATTCCGGATCAAAGTCAGCACCTGTCAATAAACGCTCTTGAGTATTCTGATGGACAATTTCAAAAGGAATCAGTTTGTTCGGATCACGAAGCTGAATATAAGATAAATGTTTGACAGTTGCTGTACCGCCCGCCTTGGTTCTGAAATCGCTAGAAAGATGATGCAAACGCAATAAATAATCAGAAGAATTATCCTGCGAGCCAAAGCCATTATCCGACATCACCAGATAAGTTCCATCCGGCTGCTTTAATGCAGCAGAAAAACCCTGTACAGGCTGGCCTGAAAATGGAGGAAAAATACCATTTGCTCCACGTACATCTCGTCCTGAATCAGAGCCTTCTGCATAGGTCTCTACATCCAGTTTGGCAAAAGACACCAAAGTTGGTTCAGTTACGCTTTCGATGGGCTGAAGGGTTTTATCATCGGATTCATTGCATGCCGTCAGAGCGAATACAGAGACCGCCAGCAAACTTAAAGAAATTTTTCTCATACGTCTATTCATCTTTTTATAAAGTCGACGTCTTATTTAATACAGTGTGAATGACAGGACAGTTGCGATGAGATGAAGTTTTAAGGACAGTTTTATCTTAATAATTATAAACCCCACACACAAAAAAACACCCCCTACTTATGCAGGGGGTGTTTGGAATAATGAGCTGGCGATGACTTACTCTCACATGGGTAACCCCACACTACCATCAGCGCAAAGAGGTTTCACTTCTGAGTTCGGGAAGGGATCAGGTGGTTCACTCTTGCTATTGT